>NZ_JBTLRN010000002.1:0-3969 GCF_054482775.1 Sporosarcina sp. CAU 1771
AGCGAATTATCACGTTAATGAAGGACAAAGAGTAAGAACAATCAAAGGAAAAGGAGTCAATTCGTTCAAAATCGAACGAATTGACTCCTTTTTGATTTTCGAAACCATTATAAATTAACAAACGTAAGTTTTTCAGTGGCCTCTCCATTGACGAGTAGGTGTTTGTATAGATAGGTTATAATACGTTAAATTTACCTTTTTTCAGTACTAGTCCTACTCCGCCAATCATGAATAGTGCTCGGTTATCGATCATTTTCTTCATGAATGATGCTTTCGTTCCAGTTACTTTTTTACCAAAAACCACACCGATTGCATCGTCATCACCAAGGGAACAAACACTACCTTTTAGGTCAGGTACAAATTCAGAAGTTGCTTGTCCTTTTAGAAGTGCAAGAATGTTATTTGCACACATATCGCCCTGTTGCATAGCAATTTGAGCTGTTGGTGGGAATGGACGATTAACCGCTTCGTTAATCATTAATGCACAGTCTCCGACAACAAACACATCATCATAACCTGGCGCACGAAGGTCTTTTTCTACCTTAACGCGTGCACGCATATTTTCAATTCCTGAGTCTTCGATCAAATGGTTACCACGAACTCCGGCTGCCCATACAACAGTTCCAGCTTTGATGAACTCAAATTCTTCTTCACCTTTTTTGATGTTGACGCCTTCAGGAGTCGCTTCAACGACAGGTGTACCTATTGAAAATTCGATCCCTTTAGATTCAAGTTGTTTAACAGCATACTCAACAAGTTCTTCATCAAAACCAGGAAGAACCATTGGAGCTGCCTCAACACAAAGTACACGTACTTTTTCAACTGGAACATCGTACTCTTTACAAAGTTCAGGAACGCGATTTCCAAGTTCCCCAAGGAACTCAATGCCTGTGAAACCTGCACCGCCGACAATAATAGTTAAGCGACTGTCATCTTTTTCTTCTTCAAGAGACCATGTAGCAAATTGATATTCAATGTGCTCACGAATATGACGAGCTGCTTTGACATTCGCCATTGCTAACGCGTATTTATCAAGTCCAGGGATACCAAAAGTTTCTCCTTCAAAACCTAATGAGATTACAAGGTAGTCATATGTGTGTGTACCGACATCTGTCGTTACAACTCTTTCTTTTACATCAATCGCTTCAACTGAGGCTTGAATAAACTCTACCTTTTGCTCATCGATCACTCGTTTGATGTCGTAGCGTACTTGTTCAGGTGTTAGTGTACCTGCTGCTGCTTCATGCAACCATGTCGATTCATAGTGATACTCATTTTTGTTAATAAGGACAACGTCAGCCTCATCAGTTCCAAGTGACTTTTGTAAATTAACGACAGTAGTTAAACCGCCATATCCCGCGCCTAATACTAGTATTGTCGGTCTTTTCACGAAGATCGAAACCACCCTTAATTTTATTGTACCCGGAGCACAATATCTTCGGCAAAGCCGCAAATTTGCACAATCCTGGTCTTTCTAAGTTTTAAAAAACTCTCTACCTATAATAATAGCCCTTTTGAAGTACTATTTCAACACAATATAAAAAATTGGAATGATTCAAAGATACTGAATTCATTAATTATAGATATTGTTTACTACAAAAAAAGCCCTCCGGCAAAATTACTTTCGGAGGACGAACTTATACTTTAGCAATCCGCGGGTGCTCCAGATTTCTTCGCTGTTCTGAATGAAGTTCCACACCCACAAGAAAGGATAGCGTTTGGATTTTCAATTGTAAATCCACCGCCCATTAGGGATTCTTTATAATCTACTTGTGTTCCATTTAGAATATCGACATCATCACTAGAAACAATAATTTCGATACCATGTTGTTCCAATAAAATATCTTTTTCGGATTGCTCGGGCTCAAATCCTAAACCATATGTGAGTCCGCTGCAGCCTCCCCCGTTCACAGCGACACGCAGAAATGATCCTTCTTCTCCATTATGGCTCATCATTTTCTTCACATGAAATGCAGCAGCTTCAGAAATTTCAACAACTCGTTCCATTCGTAGTCACCTTCCCTTTATGTTTCCTTAAGTATATCAGTTTGCTTAACGCTTGCACAATCATAATCCCTCTATCCTGTTTCCAAATAGGTTATACTATACAAAGAGGAGGGATTTTATAAATATTACAGCATTTTATAAAAAAGAAGTTAATTGCATTCACTGTAAAAGTAATTTTAAAACAATAAAAATTCGCTCACGATTTGTTCGAATTTCTTCTCATGAAACGGACTTCAAGCCATCTTACACAAATCCGTTAGTTAATCCACTTTATTATAACGTAGCAGTTTGTCCTGAATGTGGCTTTTCGTTTACTGAAGATTTCTCTCCTTATTTTGCTCCAGGAACCAAAGAAGATATTGATAAGCATATAACGAGTAAATGGCGGAAAAGATCGTTTGAAGACGAAAGAAATATAGACCAAGCTATAGAAACATATAAACTTGCCTATTTATGTGCAACTTTCAAAAAAGAAAAACCACTTTCAATTGCAGGGTTGGTATTGAGAATCAGTTGGCTTTACCGTGAGCAAAAAAACGTGGCAGAGGAAATGCGGTTTATGAAAATTTCGCAAAACTTGTATACCCTAGCCTATTCTGAAGGTGACCACATTGGTACCCAAATGTCAGAGGCTCGTGTTCTATATTTAATAGCCGAACTGGCAAGAAGAACTGGAGACGAGGCAGTAGCTATCCAAGGATTTTCTAGAGTCATTGAAGCACAGCGTACCTCGGCCGATCCGTTAGTCTTAGAAATGGCAAAGGATCGCTGGCAAGAGATTCGCGAAGAAAAAAGGACCTAAATAAAGGTCCCTTTAGATACATAATTTACTTTTAAAATACTTGCTCTACTTCTACAACACCTGGTACTTCTTCAAGCAATGCACGTTCAATACCTGCTTTTAATGTGATTGTTGAACTTGGGCATGTTCCACATGCTCCTAGAAGGCGAAGCTTTACAATACCGTCTTCGATATCTACAAGTTCACAGTCACCTCCATCACGAAGTAAAAACGGGCGTAATTTATTTAATACATCCTGTACAGGTTCTGTCATCATTTCATCAGTCATGTTTTTTCGTCTCCCTTCCCTTATAATAGTTATTATAAACTGGAAAGAAGAAAAAATCCAATAATGAATCCAAAAGGAGCGATTTTTATGAGTTTAAATAAAATATCACTAGAAATTTACGGTGCAGATATTATTTGTGCGAGCTGCGTAAATGCACCTTCATCGAAGGATACATATGAATGGCTGCAAGCAGCAATCACAAGAAAGTATCCCAATCAACCTTTCGATATTCACTATATTGACATTGAGTCCGAAACTCTGGATCCAAAACATAAAGAGGTCGCACTAAAGGTTTTGGATGACGAATTTTTCTACCCGCTTATTATGATAGATGGAAATATGATAGCAGAAGGACATGTTCAACTTAAACCGATTTTTTTAGAGTTTGAAAAGCACGGCTATGTTTCCAACTAAATCGCAGTATATCGAAAAAACGGTTGTACAATTTATGACGTTGGTGAAAGAAAATCCCCTTCTCTAATAAAAGAGAAAGGGATGGAATTTCACTAACGTCATTTTTTATAAATATATTGGATAAATCCTATTAACCGCTGATTTCCGTTCCGAGCGGACGCGTTCCACGGGGCGTGCGTTGAGCCTCCTCGTCGCTATGCTCCTGCGGGGTTCTCAACTGTCCCGCTTCATCCCGTAGGAGTCGCCGCTCTGCACTCCAATCAGCTAAGAGAGTATAGGAACATAAGTTCAAATAAATATAGAAAACAAGTGAAATTCCCTGTAGAATAAAAGTCGACCAAAACCATCATTCAGGAGAGAATTCACTTGTCATATTCTAATAGTATTAAATCTTTACTAGATATTCAAGACCCAAACATTATTTTTGAAGAAGATTGTGTAAAAGAAGGAACCTTTAAAGAAAAAACATGTAAATATA